>NZ_CP063119.1 GCF_014931375.1 Haemophilus parainfluenzae | reverse complement strand
TTTACCTATTCACCATTACAATGATCAAGCAGGAAATTTTTTTGATTGCCGTAAATGTCCGTATATCTAGTTGAGGCACAACCCGCCAAAGTCATTGCCCCAACCAGAACGGCGATAATCAG
The DNA here is from genome assembly GCF_014931375.1 of Haemophilus parainfluenzae. Lineage (NCBI taxonomy): Bacteria > Pseudomonadati > Pseudomonadota > Gammaproteobacteria > Pasteurellales > Pasteurellaceae > Parahaemophilus > Parahaemophilus parainfluenzae. The sequence continues at coordinate 4,086 of NZ_CP063119.1, read as the reverse complement.
AAATAACTTCATATCTTAGTCCTTAATTGTGCTCTTCCCTCGTAAAAGAGCGTTAAACACAATCGAAGGGGCTAGGCTTAACGAGGACGCTTTAAAAGCCCCTCAGACACCACAGCAAATTTATTTTAACAAATAACCGCCCTATTTAGTTAGAGCGGTTTTGTTTTTTTTAGTGGACCCTAGTCCGTATATTTCATAAACTTTTTCCTGAAATTCACTATAACTAATTACACCATTTACCCACTCTTGAGAAAGCTCAAGAATCTCCTTGTCAGTATCTAGTCCCTCCAGTCTATTATTATCAATAGCGAATTGAACTGATTTCTGTCTGCTTAGTTTTTCTGTCTCTGTTATAAAATTGCTATTCATCTTGTTCTTCTTCAAAAAAAAAGTTAAGTAAAATACCTACCTAAATTTTTACTAGTTCGCAATCTACGAGCTTATAACCTCGTTTTTTCAATTCATTTAAAAAATCAGATTTTGAGCCTAATTTTGATCTATTGCTATCGTTACCCGCTAGAAATACCCAGTAATTACGCAAATCTTCATTGGTAACTTTCGTAATATCGGTGTAATGATCTTCGAGTATTTTTAAGCAATCTCTAGCCCATAAACCGTACTCGTGATTGCTCATCTTAGGGTTTTGCTTATCGAGTTTGACGAACTTCCCATACTTGTTTTTATGTGGAAATACTGGCCGTTTTGCAACTTCTTCAATTTTTTGAGCTGTTCGTTTTTTACTACCAATCACAAAATTTAAAGAGTGAATAGCACGCCCACGCTTGATAGGCTCAACGGTAACTGCTAAATCTGATTTTTCGTTAATCTCAGCAATAGACGGCGTAAGAACCCACTCATTAAACGAATTGTAACGAGGGTATTTATCTTCAATTTGTAACCATTTCTTTAGCTCATCTAAAGTGATTTCACGCTTTCCAACAGTTTTATATTGCATACAAAGCTCATAAATACGAATGGCGTGTACACTATTGAAATTCGATATATTACGGAGTTGGTATTGCGTAAACTGCCCTTTTAATTGTGTAAGGTATGGCATTACCTCGTCAGTCATTGCAATGCGAAAACGCCCTTCATTCTTGAAATAGGTTCGAGAAGAAACCCAACGAAAATGCGTTACTCTGTTTTCATCTTCCGTAGTTACGCTACGGTCATAAATACGTTTTATTGCCGCCTGAATTTGCTTATAAGCGTTATCCATACCCACTTCGGGAAATTCACGCACAAAATCTGCCACCGTAAAATCAAAGGTCTTTTTGTTTGATTTTGGATCCATTGTGCCAACCGTCAAAGCTAAGATACGAATTTCATCAATACTCAAGCGATAACTTGCCTCAATAAGGCTATTCGCCTTTACTACAACTAAATCATTCGCCATAAGACAACAAATTTCCTGTTAATTTCTAACCTAAAGAACAAGTAAAATTATATATCTGGTCACAAATAAAAGACAAGATAAATTTTAACCTTGTCTAAAGCAGGAAATTTCTTGTCGTTAAACAGGAAATTTCTTGTCGTTAAACAGGAAATTTCTTGTCGTTAAACAGGAAATTTCTTGTCGTATAAGTTTGTAACTTATTGATTTTACTGGTTTTAAAAACGCCGAAAACAAGTAAAAAACAAAAATATAAAAATATAGGGACTTTCGTCCCTTTTTTGGGCTTTCAGCCCTAATTTTTTCTTTTTTCAGGATTAAAAATTACAAAACCCTTACAGAGCAAGTAAACTTGTTTGCTTGTTCTGCAAGGGTTCAGCAACCGAAGCCGTTAGGCGTAGGGCGGTAGCCTATAAAAGCCATTTAATTTTATCTTTAAATTTCCGTTTAAATGCTTTGAGTGGGTGTCTTTTATCGTACTCATCAATCCTTTTTTGCATTCTTTCGTTTGCTTTGTGATCGGCAAATTTTGAATAAGATTTTTCCATCTCATCTAACATTCTATCAATCCGTTTTTTATGTTGCCATTTCAGGTAAACATAAACACTTATAGCAATAAAAGACAATATCAATACATTGTAAAAAATGATTGTTACTATTTCGCTCACAGTTATTTTTTACCTTTTTCAATTTCTTCATTGATAAATGCACTCAATTCATCAAATTTCTTGTCATCATTGATAAATTTACGCAACTTAGGGAAGTTTCTATCTACATCTAAAAGAGGGTTATTTATTATTTCATTTAGCCAAAAAGCCCCTAATAAAACCTTGTAATGCGTAGCTTTCTTACGCTTTTCTGCTTGTTCTTTTGACTTAATCGCACGAATTTTCGCTTTGATTTCGTCCTGCTTGCGTTGTAAATCTGCTTGTTGCTGTTCCAATCTTGTAAGTTTTTCGCTTGCCATACTAGCCCCTTTATATAGTTAGAAATTATCGTTATTTTATTCAGTAGGTGCTAGGCTTGCAAGTGTTCTGTTCATTACGTTAAAATAACGTAATGCCCACTTATCAGTTTCTCTGCGAGAAACTGGTGGGCAAGCGTACCGCTTGACCGTTTCGCAATACTCAACACTATGGCAATCTATCATTTAAACGTTCGCTATTGCAGTAAAAGCAAAGGGCAATCAGCTCAAGCCAAAAACGACTACATCAACCGCAATGATAAATACTCAAAGCGGTTAGATGATTTACAGTTTTCAGGCTATGGCAATATGCCAAAATTTGCCGAAGATAATCCGCAAGAATTTTGGCGATTGTCAGATATTTACGAGCGAGCTAATGCCCGAGTTTGTACTGAAATTGAATTTGCTTTACCTAGAGAATTAACCCTAGAACAACAGCAAAAATTAGTAAGTTCTTTCATAGAAAATACGGTTGATAGCGGTAGCAATAAACTACCCTACTCTTTCGCTATCCATACCGATAAAAATAATCATAATCCCCATTGTCATTTGATATTTTCAGAACGCCAACTTGACGGCATAGACCGTACAGCCGAGCAGTTTTTTAAACGTGCTAATACTAAATCCCCAGAAAAGGGCGGAGCGATGAAAACGGCAGATTTTCGAGATCGTGAGTTTATCCAATCTGTCCGAAAAACGTGGAGAGAGCAAGCTAATCAAGCCTTAGAGCAATACGGATATGCCGCACGAATTGACGAACGTAGCTACAAGGAACAAGGCATAGAGCAAGCCCCAAGAGCAAGAATTGACAGGGTAACGTGGCAAGAATTGAACCGATTAGAGCAAGAAGAACGCCAAATCGTGCAAGAGCTTGCACTTAAAGGGCAAGAAATTAACAAAGAAAAATCCTACTTGAAGAAAATCGAAGAAAAACAGGCTCAAGGAATGGGCAAATATGAATCCAAATTCGCAGCTGCGTTTTCTAAATTATCGGAAAGTGCCCTAAAACACGATTTAAGCAACGAAAAAGAAAAAGACAGTAAAATACACGCTCAAGAAGAAAAAGTGCCTCAAAATCGCATTCAGGGGCTTTCTCAAGCAGATTTTGATCAGTTTTTAATTGATGAATGGCTACCTCAAATAGAAAAATACGTTAAAGCCCAAGAAAAGCGGGACGGAATGGAAGTAGAGATCACGCAATACGACAAGGATTTACAGCGTATTCAGGGGGAATATAACAAACTCACAGATAAAAATCAGGGTTTTCTCGGTTTATGGGAAACTAAAGAGCAAAAAGCAAAGAAAAAAGAGCTTGAAGATGAATACAAACATACAGCAGAGCAACGGAATGCTAAAAGCCAAGAATTAGCCGAGTATAGCCAAAAAATAAAAGCATACGAACAGAAAACGCTAGAGCCAATTAACGAGAAGATTGCCAAATATCAAGCTGACAACCCTGAAATAAAAATGCGGAGCTTAGGATTTGTGAAAAAAATTAAGGCTCAAGGGGCATATAAAGCGGCTCAAGAGCGAATGGAGCGAGAAAAACAGCACCAACAGGAAAAACAACAGAGACATTTAGAGCGAGAGAGTGGTTTGAGCTTGTAGCTAACGCCCTACGCCTACGGCTTCGGTTGTTCAACCCTTAAAGAACTCGCAACAAGTTGCAAATTCTTTAAGGGTTCGCAATAAAAACAACCGCTAAACATTTCTGCCCAGCGGTTGAAAA
>NZ_CP063118.1 GCF_014931375.1 Haemophilus parainfluenzae | reverse complement strand
ACAAATCGATGAAGACGCCCCGGCAATCTATTTAAATAATCAGGTGTACCGACAAACACCAACTGCAACAGTGCCAAAAAACGCCGGCGATCATAATGGCCAACCTTGGGTATATCAATATGTGAACTTAGATAGAAACGATTATGTGAATGAAACAGAAAAAGTTCGTTTTTTCTACTTTGCTCATCATGCAGATAGTATTGAAATCTACGGTCAGCCAGCGCGTACTGAAGCCTATAAATACTGGTTACAGGCAAATGGAGTAAGCGCCAACATCAGCACACACCCAAAAGACTTGTTAAAAAATAATGTCAATATTACTTTTAGAAGAGGAGTTAAAAATGAAAAAGCCCTTTAAAATCGCTATGATATGTCTTGCCTTATGCAGTATGAGCCAGGTAAGTCATGCTGTGGATGAATTAACCGGAGATACCAAAACCGCCTGTGAAGCTCTACTCTGCTTATCATCACCAAAAGACGCGGCGAAAACGCCGGAATGTCATCCGCCGTTAAATAAGTTCTATTCAATTCGGGCTAAAAAACCACACGAAACGTTAAAGAAACGTCGTAATTTTTTAAAATTGTGTCCAGATTCCAACGAGGACTCTATTAATCAAGCGTTATCGAGCAAATGCGCCCGTAAGCCATTTAGTCGAAGATGTATGTTTAAATAAAAAAACAAATACGTATGAAAATAAAAGCATAAATATTTATTTATGCTTTTATTGTTTTAGTGATATAGAACACTTAGTGATATTGCAAATCCCTACCCTTTCGCCAGGAACGCGGAAATATAAGCCACGTCGTCCATTTTAAGTCCAACACTTTTTCAGTGTTGGCTAAAACAATGCCATCATCATAGATAAAACTGATAACAATGACAATGATTCAACATAAAAACATATTCATGTTTAAGTATAAGTATGTTTTTATGTTAAAATATAAAAAAATAAATATTGATTTATGCTTTTATGTCTTATATACTTATTTTCGTGGTAACACAAAAAAGAAACCTCCGATAGCGGTCACTATCAGAGGTTGGCACATAACTTATATCCCAGCAAGGAGTACAAATCATGCAACTTAATCATATCATTATCTCTCTTCTTATCGCAAGCCAAACTGGCAGACCGGTACATATTCCGGCGATGAAAGGCAAAGAATTTGCCGAATTCATGTCATTGTTACGCGTTGCATTACAATCTTAATTCTTTAAGGAGACCCTTTATTATGAAAGTCATATCCGTATTAAGTCAGAAAGGCGGTAGCGGTAAAAGCACGCTTTCTATCAATATTGCCCGCAGCCTGCAACTTAAAGGTTTTGATGTCGCATTAATTGATACCGACCCACAAGCGTCCGCGCGTGAATGGAATGCGCTTGCCGGTGATGATTTCTTCCCGGTGTTTGCTTGTGATAAAGGGCTCTCCGAAAAAGAAATCCGTGCGCTTGGTCGCCAAGCGGATTTTTTAATTATTGATGGTGCGCCACGTATTGAAAAAGCCATGACCGATTCGATTAAACTTGCCGATTACATTCTGATCCCGCTGAAACCATCACAATTTGATATTTGGGCATGCAAAGATTCGATAGAGTTGGTGCAAGCACGTATGCAAATTGATGATAAGCTCAAAGCCGGGTTAGTCATCAGTCAAACGAATAAGCAGACAAATTTAGCTAAAGAAGTTATTGAATTTATCAACGAAAACTTTGAAATACCGTTATTAAAGGGTAGTACGGCGGTACGCGTCAGCTATGCAGAAGTCTTAAGTTCCGGTAATACGGTTTTTGAAAGTCAATCTAAAGAAGCGAAAGCAGAGATTAATCAAATCACAAATGAAATTTTAACTGCACTAGGAGTTCAATATGAGTAAATTAACAAAAGGCACACTAAGCAAATCCGGGCTTTCTATGGGTAGCATTGAAAAAACGGCTATGCCACAGCTCAAAGAGGAAGTAACTATTGCCGAACAACGAACTACCATCATGATTCCGGTGGATGTTTACAAAGCAGCGAAGAAATACGCGTTACTTAATGATATTAAGTTGAAAGAGTATTTTAATGACTTACTTAGTAAGGATTTAAAAGAAAAAGGCATGTTATAAATATTTATACAAAAGCATAAATATTTATAAGCATAAAAATGGAAAGGTGAACATGAATACTGTAAATGAACTAAAAAAAGTATTGGATTCGAAGCGTCCGCTTGACCCGGTTACGACAAAATCTTTACAAGATGATTTTATGTTGCGTTATAACCAAGCGTCTAATGCGATTGAAGGCAACCAGCTCACTTTAATTGAAACCCGGGTATTACTGGAAAATGGGATTACGGCCAAGGGGAAACCGTTTAAAGATCACCTGGATGTAATCAACCACAGGGAAGCCATTAATTACCTATTGGATATAGTGAAAGCGAAAGAATCACTATCCGAACGCCATATTAAAGAATTTAATGCGTTGTTACTGAAAGGCACAGAGAAAGAAATTTATGCCGGCAAATACCGCAGTGTACCGGTAATGATTCAAGGTGCGGAGCATATTCCCCCACAGCCTTATTTGTTACAAAACGCCATGGAACGATTGATTGAACAAAATCGCCTGGATAAAGAAAACCAAACGCCGGCACTTGAACGAATTGCGAAACTCCATGCGGATTTTGTTGGGATTCATCCTTTCGTTGATGGCAACGGGCGCACCGGGCGTTTAATTATGAATCTTGAACTGATGAATGCCGGTTACAGTATCGCCATTATTGAGCCGACGGATAGGGAAAACTATTACAACGCGCTAGCAAAGGCAGATAAGGGCGATTATCAAGCCATTACCCGGTTACTCAAAGATTCCGTACAACGTTCGATAGAACGTGAATTACAGGTAATCTATCCGCAGTGGCAAAAGGATTATCCTAAACTTGCCTATGAAGTTGCGAAAAAAAAGGAAATAGCCGAAAAAAAGCCTGAAATTTCCTTAAATAAGGAACAGGAGAGGACACTATGAGTTATTATCTTTGCAATTATGGGATGATTTTTTAAGTTTTGCATACATAGGAGAAGATTTATGGATCAAGAAGAAGCTATCACAGGCATTAGAAAAATCAATATAAGTTTAGCTGAAAGAGAGTTTAAAGCTAAACCTATCTATGCTTATGATGTTTTTATAAGCGAAAAAGAATATGCGGAAATGTTGGCAAATGAGAAGAAAAGTTTGCGTAATTGGGCTTTCCAAATTTGGCACTATATTTTGTATTTTACAAGACTAGCCTATAAATCAGTTAGTATTGCATTAAGCATTATTTTTGTAATGTTGTTTTTTTCATTTATAACAAATGACCCTATAAAGGCAATAGATGTAGATGAGCTAATTCTTCTAATCAGAAACCTTACCCCTTTAATGTCTATTTTTGCTTGCGTTATCTTGTTGTTATCCAATCCTAGCTTAAGATACCCTAAAAATATATTTATGATTGAGGTATTGAAGAAACTCTATGGAAAGGCTCAAGAAAACAATAATTGTTAAGTTTTGAAAAAAGGAGTATTTATGAAAGGCTATGGATATATTGTAGAAAAACGATATTCATCTAAATTCTTAGGCAACGCGAAAGAGATAAAGTATAACTAAGAGGATGTAACAACTAAACTCCTATCTAAATTTAATATCTAAAATTCCAAAAACGGATCGGTTTTTATAACCGCGTTTATAATCATCTTTAACAGATAATTTCTAGAGGATTATTTGGATTACAGCTTCCTTTCTTTCGCTATGCTTATCAATACAGCAGAATTTGTTAATTCATTTGGTAATTTTTTTTCATTTGCTATATAGCTTAAATATAGCCTAATGGCGTCAGAAACGGTTAATCCCATTTTTCGTAGTTCTTTAGCGGCTTGATTTTTCAGCGCCCTACTTGTGCGAACTCTAATTGAAATATCTGAATCTGTCATATGTCCTCATTGTATCCTTCTTGTGGGTATGGGTCAATAATAAAATACCATAAAAATGAGTTTTTTTAACTTAAAAAATAGATCTTTCTTGATCTTTTTTGTGCATAAAGAGTAGAATAGGGAGCATTAACTTGCTTTCTGCTCAAGAAATGAGATTTGAGGCGAGAGGAAACTGAAAAAGAAAAAGCACCTCGGCAAAGGTGCTTATTCAAGAAGTGTGTTTTAACGAACTCTACCAAAGCAACGTTTGAAACACGATTAATAAAATCAGTTAGTATTATACTGGGCTGAATGTTATTTGCAATAGTTTTAAACTAAATTTTTACATTGTGAGTACTTTAAAATCGTGATTCAAATGTTGCTTAACAAGAAATAGCAACAATGAAGATTAAACGTAAAAAAATCAACAGAACATTCGGCTTTAAGTCATCAAAACGAGCTGTCAACTATGAGAAGGCCGCGAAGAAAAAACATCGCAATCTTACTCCTTTCTTTACTCAAAATCTCCAGAGCCGGGAATTTGCTTATACAACGTGGTTTTTCCTGCAACGTTGTGAAACCCATAATTTCAATAAGAATCCTTACTTGAACGCTTTACGATTAAGTAAATATCAGCGTGAGACTATCCGCCGGGAACGTCGGGAAGTCCTTTCTGTTTTGTTGCCAACGCTTATTACGTACTGTGACTTTTCTCCGGCAAGCGATTATCTCTTTGAAGTCCGCTCAAACGTCGAACATATCGCTAATATGTGTAATCAGGCTTATGTATCGTGGGATAAGAACGGTAAAAATCGAGTGCGTTACGATACGGTACTCAATGCTATTCAAATGTTGGAAGACGCTGAATTGATTACTGTATTACGTGAGTATGACCGATTGGGACAAAAGCATAAACCAATGCGGATTTTCTTAAACGTTGAATTCTTTTTAATGTTCAACATTACAGAGAAAGAATTAAGAAAAATCCTGGTCGATTTCCATAAATATCAATTTGTGAACAATCGTGTAAATCAAACATTCGAGCGTTATAAAAAACATCTAGACAAACTGGAAAATAAAGGTGTGGCTGGTATTAAACAGCACTATTCATTAAAAAACTTACTCATCAAACGCCGAAAGGATTTGTTAGGCGAGCACGTCATTAAATTTGTTTCTCAACGTAAGCCGGTAAATTATCTTGATTTAGACATTGAAAGCGACGTTTTTAAACCTTGTTTTCGTTCGTTTGCCGACTGTAACACAACGGAAGAAGTACAAAAACTCCGCAAGCGTCTATATGACAAGGAGCGAATAAGACAACGAGCGCGAGAAAAAGCGGCAAACGATATTTTGTACCGGAAAGCCCTCAAAGAAAGCTACATGACCGATTTACAACATTACGCCTCTTAATTTAATCATCTTTTTTCAGTTGATGGCTTGGTTTTACTAAGTCACGACTCAACACATCTACCAATATAAAAATGCTTATAATTTAGGCTATTTCATCTACTTTATTTTTATTTCAGAGTAAAGATTGCATTGATACTAACCAAATTTTGCTAAATTCATGCGGCATTGTGAGTAAGTTGTGTGTTTGTTGTTAGGTAAATATTATTAAATTCGCCCTTAATTTCGGCACTAAACGTTATTCCATAATTTATTTTTAAATATAAAAATAAGGAACAGAAAATCTGCGATTTTCAAATAATAGGACCCTTGCTACCGCAAGGGCAAAATACACTCCGACCCAATATTCATTGGGTAACAGTATGCAACCAGTTTAAGAAATTTGCTCCTGTGCTTATCAAGGTCAAGCCCTCCGGGTTGGCTACGCCAAACCTTGACAATCACCCGCAAATTCTTAATGGTTTAGCATACCGTTACCCCCTCATTTGTGCTAAAGCACGATATAAACAAAAAGTGCGGTAAATTTCTACCGCACTTTTATTCTAATATGTTTAGTAATATTTATGTTTTTACATAAATATTATCTTTCCTTCTCTTGTTCTTTGATAGGTTCTTTTTGAAAGGCGAGCTGCGCCTTCAATTTATGATATGCTTCCACTGCATTTGACTTCATGGATTCATCAAAAGATTTATAGCCCTGATGTTGGCCAAACGTGATGATGTGATTGTTATGTTGAACAGCTTCTTTTGATGGAGATTTATCCAAGGTTAATTCTTTGTCATGTAGTGTAATGTAATTTGATACTTTTACAGCCGTTTTTATAGCGTCTTTAAAATCATCATTTGTCAGTTTGCCCGCCATAATCCACCCGCGCAAATATGCCAACGAATTTTTTTCATCGGAAAAATCTCGTTTAGGATTTTGCACGGCAATTTGATATTTCCTGGAAAGTAACATTGATGAAATTTCGGCGATAAGTTCTTCCTTGGCGTATTCTTTTGAATTCATATCAAAAGAAAGTTTCCTATTTAGTCTGGACGGGTGAGAAGTTGCATGAGACGCTTCATGTAGAAGTGTGCCGTAGTACTCTTTTTTGCCTTTGAACTGTGCCTTATCTGGAATCACGATGAGATCTAAATCCGGTTGATAGTAAGCCTTATTACTAAACTTTTCCTCAACATTAATATTCATGTTTCTAACAAGTTGTTCTATCCGTTCTATGTTATATAGATCGCGCTTTTTTCGGTCTTCTATTGTGATTTCCGGCGGGGTATATGGAGGGAGTCCGGTTGTTTGTTGAGCATTAAAAACAATGTAATATTTTGCTATATAGCCATCAATTATTTCTACTTCTCTTTGATTTTTCCCTTCTTGGTCAAGAATCGGATTACCGTTTTGGTCTTTTTTAATTCGTTCAATTTTATTCGTATAAAATTGTATCAATCGACCCTTTTCACCTTTCTTAACTTGTCCTCCGAGGGCTTTAATTTGCTTATAAGTAAACCATCGAGGATCATCATACGGGGAAAAATAAAGATTTAACTCATTAATGCCGGAGTATGGTCTGCCTGTATTTCCATTTTGGGGATATATATCAAAACTATTCCAGCGTTTTTCCCATTTTGAATCATTATTAATAATGGCATTACGTATTGTTTCCGCTAACCGATCTTCATAATCTGCGCGAATATCTTTTTTCTCTGCCATATCTTCTTCCTCATAAACTAATCGTCTGAATCGATTTCCGGATCAACTGCCTCTATATCAATTCCTGATGTATCCAAATCATAGATAACACCATCATCGGATAAATCCTTGTTGATTTCGTCTAAATCAGATTGGCTAATTGGTCGCGTTGTCATTTTTTTCTCCTTCATCAATACATAAAAAATGAACTACTTTAAAGTCATCATCTTTGAAGTTATTAATCAAGAATTCTCTAAAGTCTGCTTTAAAAGTTGGATTACTTTCGCATTTTTCCTTGATCATTAAATATGCTTTATAAGCCTTATCTTTATCATACTTAATCTTGTTTTCCTGTTCCTGCTTGATACGTAATTTTTCTTTTTTCTCCTCTAGTCTTAACTGCTCTCTTAACTTTTCGATTTTAGAATTTGTAATCTTCATGATTATTACCTTTTTGTTAAAAATATGTGTACCTATAGCTTGTCGCGCTACGCTTTTATCGCCGATGGCGACCGTGTGGAAAAATTGTGCAAAACTGCTTGCAGTTTTACACCGAATTTTACCACACTTAAAAGCTATTTTCGAAAATTATACACAGTCACTTACGCTCGCTTGCGCTCACTATTCGGGATAAGAAATTTTTGGGCTTTTTTTAGAGCTCCAAAAATTTCTTACCACTCATCCGTTCTTGTGCATAATTTTCGAAAATTTACCGCACTCCGAATCACTGAAATCTTTGTTATCAATTTTATCTGTATCGTGCTTTAGCACAAATGAGGGGGTAACGGTATGCTAAACCATTAAGAATTTGCGGGTGATTGTCAAGGTTTGGCGTAGCCAACCCGGAGGGCTTGACCTTGATAAGCACAGGAGCAAATTTCTTAAACTGGTTGCATACTGTTACCTCTGATAGTATCACTATTAGCTTAAATCTTCTACATTTCTTTGCGTAAATCTGAGTTTTGTGTTAGATTTAAGTCCATGTTCTTTAGAGGACTAATGCAGGATAGCGACAAGCGCCTTAAAGTGATACACCTTAGAAAAATAATGTAGCATGATTTCAGACAAAAATTGTAGAGTTATTATAACGTTAAATAATTCTTTAAGAAAAAAATTAGATGAAATTTGTGATAAAACTGGAAATAGTTTAAGTAGTTTAGTTGCTAAAGTTTTATCAAATTACTTTTCTGATGATGTAATGTTTATTGAAATGCTTCCGCCTCGTGAACTAGAGAAGAAGCAAATTAGAATAAGTCTTACACTTTCTGAAATTTCTGCATTGGAAATGCACGCAGAAAATCATGGATTTTCGATTAGTGAGGAAATCGTTTTTAGGATTTTATCTACACTTTCTAACGAGCCTAAACTTCTAGATGATGAATTATCTGAAATCATAAAGTTAAGAACAGTATTAAATCAAGTTGGGCGAAACGTTAATCAGATTGCTAAAAAATCATCTAAAGGCATAAACGAAAGGGAGTTATCAATAGCATTGAAAAATACTCAATTTTGGATTGATAAATTGGATAAAAAACTTGATGGATTAATTTCAAAAACGGTGGATAGATGGGCGTTCGTATCGAAAAAGAATGGTTAGTTAGAAGAGCTAAAAAGGATTCTTCAGTTTCTTATTCTAGCAATAAGAAATTTAGAGAATCTAGCTATTCCTATAATGCTTCATCCAAACTGAAAACACAGCGTAATTTTCATAATTCTAATGAGGTTATGGTTAAAATTACAAGCAGCGGAAAGAATCTTAAAGCCATCAAGTCACACATGGATTATATTTCAAGAAATGGTGATATTCAGTTAGAAGATGAACAAGGGTTAGTTTATAAAGGTCGTGAGGAAGTGCGCGAGCTTAGAGATTACTTGCGTGATAATGGCGTTAAAATCAAGAAGAAAAATGAACTTAAACGCGAGTATCGCCAAACAATGAATATTGTTTTTTCTATGCGTGATAAAAACATTCCGGAGGAAAAAATTAAGAAGGCTGTTAAAGCTACTTTGAAAAAATTATATCCTGATAATATGTTCGTGTTGGCTTATCATGGTGATACGGATAATCCTCATTGTCATGTTATTTTAAAAATTGCCGATAACAATGGAAATCGAGTTAATATTAATCTTCATGATTTACAAGAAATCAGAACGCATTTTGCAAGATACCTTAATTCATTAAGTGTTGAGGCTAAGGCAACGCCATTCAAAAAATCTGTTAATAAATTACCTAGCCGAGCTGTCGAAATTGTCGATTTTGGCAAAGATTTTTATCAGCATAAGCCTGAAAATAAAATTAGTTATTTTGTGACATATAAGGCGCAAAACGGGAAAAATGTGACAATATGGAGTAAAACATTAGAGCAAAGTTTATTATCCTCAGATGTTAAACGTGGTGATGTTATATCTCTTAAAGTCAGCCACATTGAAAAAGTTTCTTTGCCTCGATTTATAAATGATAAATCGGGAAATATGAGTAATGAAATTATCTTGAATCGCAAGCATTGGAAAGCCGATATTGTTGAACGATATAAAGGATTATCTTACAAGGCTGATCCATTAATTGAATATCAACGTGCAAGACGATTATCAATGCTGAATGCTTTAAATCAACAAGAACGCATTGCTAAGAGTAATGAAAAAGCCCTTTCTCCGAAAGAGCGTTATGAGCAAAATAAACGTAAGCTATTAAGTGAACGTAAATTGCCGTCTGCACAAGAACGTTTTAGGTAGATTTTATAATGCTGTAGGGCGTAAATCCTTGAGAATATCACTAGGAAAATAGGCATATATACTTGACTGTGATATGCCTAATTTTTCTGCTATTTTTTTTACCGTCCAACCGGCCTTTAACAGTTCTCTTATTATCTCTATATTATCTTCTGTCATTTTAGGCGGGCGTCCTATTCTTACACCCTGTTCCCTTGCAAATTTTATGCCTGCTTTTGTGCGTTCGATGATACTGTTACGTTCCATTTCTGCAAATATGGACGCAAAATAAAATAACCATTCTCCAAATATTGTTCTTGTGTCTATGTTTTCGATAAGGCTGACAACACTTACCTTTTTCTCCTTTAGTGTTTCAAGAACCCGGCTTGATTGAGAAATGCTACGTCCTAACCTATCTAATTTCCATACTATGAGCGTATCTCCTTCTCTGAGAAAAGTTAATGCCTTTTTGAATTCCCTACGGTCATCAGAATTTCCACTCTCCTTTTCAGAAAAAATTTTTTCACATCCGGCATTTCTCAGTGCTTGGATCTGCATTTCATAGTTTTGTTCTTTTGTCGATACACGGGCATAACCAACTAACATAATTCACCTCTTTTTATTCGGATAATAGCTGATTTTACAATGACTTCCAAAAAATATTTCTGGAGGACTTTTTAGAACGTAAGGTGGGCGTTTATGAGCTCAATAAAAAAATTCCAAAAACTGATCCGTTTTTGGAGTTAATAAGTAAGGGGGCTTAATGATGTACACACCGCAAAATGAAAGCGAACTTAAAAAGGACGTGGATTTTGATATAAATCATCGTGTTGCTGATTTTGAGGCGATTCGCTTACGTCTAGATAATCCGGCGTATGAAAAAGCTTTTATGCAAGCGCTCGAAGATAAATATCAAAAACCGCCACAAATCGAAGCGCGCTCTTCCTTTTTTGAAGAAATCAGAACGATTTCTAAAAATAGTATGGAGTTTATTAAACGTTATTTTGAAAGATTGGATGCCGCTATTTTAAGCAAGGATAAAGGGCTAAGTGTTGCACCTGCGGTTTATCAGTCGATTGCAGATAAACAAACCCTGCGCAATGAAATAGATTCTTGGGTGAAAAATAGTAGTCAAAACCCCGCCTATCGTGAGCAATTTACACTTGCACAGAAAGATTTAGCTTTGTATCGCAAAGGTGATATATCTACCGATGAAATGCGCCGTAAATCACAAAATAGCCTTTATCACACCGCTTTTGAAGATAATTTGCGCCTACAGGCTTACAGCAACCCGCAATTCAGTTTACAACAAGCCGAAGTTCACATTGCCAAATTCAGTATTGAATCATTGCGTGACCGTTCAAAAGAACAGGTCATCAATCCTGCCGAAAAGACCGTTAATTCACCTGAAAAATACGGTAATGCCAAAGAAGATTTAATCCGTTGGGATAACCAGAAAATTACCCCGTTAGAGTTGGGCAAAAAATTACAATCACCGGAATACAAGACAGCGTTTGAAAATGCGTTGCATGAACAATACAAGCCTGGTCTTGAAGGTAATTTCGGACATAGCTTTAACGGCTCGGATAAAGAAAAGTCTGCGCAATTTGTGGCTATGCGAATTGCTGGAATAGAAAGCGCTATCCGTGTCGCTGAAAAATATAAAGAAATACGCGCTAATATGGGCAAAGGCGTAAATAAAGAGCTGGAAAAAGCCCAAACAAGAGATTTTGAACGTTAAGGAGAAAAGTTATGGCTGGAGTTAATAAAGTCATTATCGTTGGTCGTTTAGGCAATGAGCCGGAAATGCGCGCCATGCCGAACGGAGAAGCTGTCGCGAATATTAGTATTGCGACCAGTGAAAGCTGGACGGATAAAAATACCGGCGAACGCCGGGAAGTAACCGAATGGCACCGTGTCGTATTTTATCGCCGTCAAGCGGAAGTGTGCGGTGAATACCTGCATAAAGGCTCACAAGTGTACATTGAAGGGCGTTTAAAAACGCGTAAATGGCAAGACCAAAGCGGGCAAGACCGTTATACCACTGAAATTCAAGGTGATGTATTGCAAATGTTAGGTGATCCGAAATCAACACAGGCACCGGCACAAGCCCAGGCTAAACCGGTAACGTCACCACAACCGCAAGCGGGAACTCCAGCAGATAATTTTGATGATGATATTCCGTTCTGAATTGAGTAAAAGATTATGTCAATGACAGCTCTACAAATGATTGCTATATGCGCCCCGCTCGTTCATCCGGATACTGCGTTATCTGTGATGAAAGAAGAAAGCAAATTAAATCAATTTGCGATAGGCGTAGTAGATGGCTGGGTAAAACAACCCACTGACTTTAATAGTGCGGTATTAACCGCACAACAACTTGAAAAGGAGGGGAAAAACTATTCTGTCGGACTTATGCAAATCAACAAACATAACTTTTCACGCTATGGAGTAACACTTGAGCAAATGTTTGACCCTTGTAATAACTTGCAGGTGGCGCAACAAATTTTGCAAGACTGTTATCAACGTAGCGGCAGTGTCAATGACGCGTTGAGTTGCTATTACTCCGGAAATTTCTTACGTGGATACAAAAGAGATTTTCGAGGAACCAGTTATGTCGAAAGAGTGCATGCACAACTCTTTGAACCGACCCCGGAAAAAAGTTTTGCGATTCCCTCTTTGAAAAATGAACCTTTACCTGTTGCTGCTGTTGCCGAAGTAGCAAAAGTAACCACAACTAAAAAGGAGAAAAAACCACAACAAGCCAGGAAAAACCGTCATCAAGTCAGATTATATAAAAATCTTCCTCCGGTAACACCGCCGGCAGAAGATAAGAAACTTGCTTCTATCAACTAATTATTAACCAATAAAGGACGTTAAAGATGTTTAATAAACTTTCTCATAAACTGCATTACACACTTATTCCAGCGCTTTTCATGATGGCAACCAACCCCGCTTTTGCCGGTGGTTTACAAAAAACAAAACAATATTTAAGTCAATTCTCAACTGAAATTCATGGTTTTGCGGGTATTGTCTTTTTATTAGCTGGTTTATTTGCAGGTTATCAAATGATGTGGAGAGGGCAACCTTTCGAAAGTATAGCAAAAGTGATTTATGGTGCGATTACATTAATTGTTGTTCCTGAAATTGCACTGTGGTTATTCCCTTAAAGAAGGTAAAACATGCAAGCCGATTCAGAAAATACAATCAGTGGTGAACCGCTTTTTAAAGGCATGATAACACAAGCCACGATCGGCGGTATCCCCATTCCAATAATATTTGCCATTGCTTTTCTTAGTGGTCTGGCATATTTCATCAGCGGGAAATTATATGCCGTATTACCGGCTATTCCGCTACTTATTGGCACAAGATTACTGTATGAAACAGATAGGGATTTTTTAACATTGAATATGCTCAATTTTAAGACAAATAGCGGGTTAGGTAAGATCGTGCGTTTTTTTGGCAGTAAAACGTTTACGGCACAAAAATACAATCGAACCGCTTTTTCTGAAAATCGAATCGAAACATTAGGTATTAAACTGGGTGAACAAAAGGATTATTCCAAATTCATTCCTTATTCTTCTCATATTGCACCGAATGTCGTGATTACCCGTAACGGTGATTTAGTCGCCACCTGGTGTTGTAAAGGGGTGACGTTTGAAACCGCAGAAAATTATGAGCTCAATCTTAGTAAAGAAAAGTTGAATACCTTAATCCAATCTTTTTCTAAAAAAGGGGTTAGTTTTTATCAGCATAATATTCGCCATAAAGTCAATGAAACCTTGGATGGTCATTTTTCTTCCGAGTTTACGCAGGAAGTAAATGATAAATACTATGCCGGTTTTAATAATGGAACATTACAACGTAACATACTATACGTTACGTTGGTTTATACCCCTTATTCAAAACTGGAAAAAATATCTCGTAAAACAACCAAGTTAAAGGATAAAAAACAGGAGCTTGCTTATCAGTTAGAGACTATGCAAGAAATGTGTTCCCGCTTGGATAAAGCACTGGAAGATTTTCGCGGTGAAGCGTTAACAACCTTTAGTAAAGGCGGTGCGCTTTATTCTGAACAATTATCGTTTTACAACTATCTGATTACAAATCGTTGGCAACCTGTACGCGTTACCTCCACGTCGTTTTATCACTTACTGGGGAATACCGATTTACATTTTGGCAAAGAAACTGGGCAAATTACTTTTAATGGTGAAAGCCGTTTCTTCCGCTGTCTTGAAATTAAAGATTATACGGAAGAAACCTGTGAGGGTTTTTTTGACGCATTAATGTATATCAATGCCGATTATGTCATTACACAATCTTTTCAGTCCATGCCAAGCAATGTTGCAAAAGAGAAGTTAGACAGACAGCAAAAACGCTTAAATTCCTCAAACGAGGCTGCCATTTCGCAAGTTGATAATTTAACTGTTGCATTGGATGATTTAGCAAGTGGTCGTTTATCCTTTGGTTATTATCATTTTGGCATGATGGTGTACGGTGATTCTATAAAAGATGTTACTGATAAAACCAATGAAATTATTGCGGTATTAAGTAGTTTAGGTTTGATTATTACATTGGCAAATACGGCGTTAAGCGCGTCTTATTTCGGTCAATTCCCGGCAAATTTTGCCTACCGTCCACGCCTGGCAATGTTAAGTTCAAGAAATTATGCGTCGCTAACTTCTTTACATAATTTTGCCTCCGGTAAACGCAACGGGAACCCTTGGGGAGACGCGGTAACGTTACTGAAAACGCCAAACGGTCAACCGTACTATTTTAACTTTCACCAAAGCGCACCCGGTGTTGATGACAGAGGCGAAAAACGGTTGGGGAATACCGCAGTATTCGGGCAAGCGGGTTCCGGTAAAACTATGTTGATGACGTTTCTCATGACACAACTGGATAAATTCAGACATACCTCTACTTTTTTACCGACCTCGGTAAAACGTGAATTGACAATGGTATATCTGGATAAAGATTACGGTGCGGAAGCCTGTATTCGTGCCATGGGCGGAAAATACATGCTGATCCGTAAAGGTGTGCCGACCGGTTTTAATCCGTTTATGTGTGAAAACACGCCGGAAAATCTGTCTTTCCTTTCCACGTTGATGAAAATGTTAGTTACGCGTAACGGCAGAACGTTGTCATCACTCGATGAAGAAGAATTATTCAAGGCGGTTAAATCGGTGATGGAATTTGATATGGAATACCGCAGTTATCCGATTTCACGCGTGATTGAACATTTGCCGGAAGGCTCAACTAAAGCCGAAAAAGAAAACTCCCTTGCCCGTCGTTTGAAAAACTGGGCGCAAGGTGGGGAATTCGGTTGGGTATTTGATAATCCTGCCGATACGTTAGATTTTACCGGGCATGCCGTATTTGGCATTGATGGTACGGAGTTTTTAGATGACCAGGATACTTGTAGTCCGCTTTCTTTCTACTTATTACACCGTATCGGAAAATTATTAGATGGTCGTCGTTTGATCATTTTTATGGATGAATTCTGGAAATGGTTAAAAGATGAAGCGTTTTCCGACTTTGCCTATAACAAATTAAAAGTTATTCGGAAAGAAGATGGAATTGTCATACCGATGACCCAAAGTATGGATGAAGTGTTGAAAAGCCCAATTTCTCGCGCGGTAGTTGAGCAATGTGAAACAACCATTTGTTTACCTAACCCGATTGCACGCAAAGTGGATTATGTGGATGGTTTCGGAATCAGTGAAAAACAATTTGAAATTATCCGTGAATTACAACCGGATTCCCGTACTTTCTTAGTGCGTAAAGGGCTAGAAACAGCCTTAGCTAAGTTAGATTTAAGCGGTTTAGGGCGTGAAAACTTAAAAATTCTGTCAACCAGTAAGGATAACGCAGAAATCCTACATCAAATTATCGAAGAAGTCGGCGAAGCCGCTAATGACTGGATTCCGATTTATAAACAACGTTGTGTATAAGGAGAACGTGATGAAAATGTTTAAAAAACTCAGTTTAGTTGCTGTTTTATCTATGCCGGTATTGGTGCAAGCCGGAATTCCGGTTGTTGATCCCGCAGCTGCCGGTCAACGTCAAATGAGCATGCTTCAAACCGTGCAACAATGGGCAAAAGAGGCTAAACAGTGGACGGATACAGTTTCGCATTATAAAAATGAGCTGAAAGCGTATGCCGACCAATTAGCCTCACAAACCGGCATTCGTGATGTGCAGGCTTTCATCGGTGAAGCTCATAGTTTGTATGGTGAAATAAATGGCTTAAAATCGGAGTTTACCCCGGTAATCGATTTAGTTTCCGGTGGGAAAAACGCATTAAGCGCGAATGCCAAAAGCCTGTTTGAAAAATACAACCTTTTCGACCGTTGTAAGAATTTACGTCAAGGTGAAATTACTTCCTGTGAAGCAAATATTGTTTCTACGGTGGAAAGCATGAGTTTCTTAGATTCGTTTGAAAGTAACGTCAATAGTAAATTGAAAACCATTGATAAGCTCGCTAAACGGATGGCGAAATCTCAAGATGTGAAGGAAAGTCAGGACTTAAAAAATGCAATGGATGTGCAGTTGGCCGCATTGCAATCACAAAAAGTCCAGTTGGATTTATTCAACGCACGGCAAACGGAATACCGTCGCTTAATGAATGAGCAACAAAAACAACTCGCCTCCCAGCGTCGTCTAAATGGCAAAGGTGGTAGTTATTAATTAATAAAACGGAGTATTCTCATGAAAAAACTACTTATGATGGTTACATTAACTTTTTTAGTATCTGCCTGTTCTGAAGAAGTCAAAAGCATAGACTACTATAAAGAACATACGACAGAACGTTTAAAAATGTTAGAAGAATGTGAGAAAAAAGCCGAACCGCTGATGGCAAATTCTAATTGCCGAAACGCAAATAAAGCTCAAGCAAGTATTCGTCGCTCGAATATTCGCGGAGGAAATTATTAGGTTAATAAAAAATGAGATTTTTTGAGACTATAGATTCATTCATAACAGACTTACTGGCTTCGGTCAGTCAGTCTATGAGTTCGGGTTTTGCTAACTCTCTTTATAGTATAGTTGGTGCTAGTTTATTGCTCTATTATACCCTTAAAGGTTTTGCAATATTTGCAGGCAAAATGGAAGCGCCAGCAAAAGAACTCTTATATGATTTTGCCAGTAAAATGATCATCATTTCTATAATGATGAATTATGGTGGCTATTTAGATGGCGCATTAGCAATAATTGATGATCTCAAAACCAATTTAACCGGTTTTACCGGAAACGGTATAGCCGGTTTAATGGATGACCAGTTAGATCTAGGTACAGATATTGCTAGCCAACTTTTTGACTTGGATAAATCTGAATACGTCCCAGCAGAAGGATTAGTAGCCTCTGGCTTAGCTTGGATTGGTATTGCCTTTTCTTTGTTTGTACCATTTTTTATATTTATTTTTACAACTATCACATTAAAACTATTAACCGTTACTGCGCCAATTTTTGTTTTCTGTGTGCTATATAATTTCTTACGTAACATGTTTAATAACTGGCTCCAACTTATTTTTGCCAATATTCTTACTGTCGTGTTTATCGGTATTTCACTTCGTATGGGAATGTCATTCTTTGGTAAAAATATCACTTCATTACTATTACAAGCTAGTGAACTTAACTTAATAAGGGTCGGATTTGAAATTTTAGGATTTGGTATTCTTATGGCGTTCATATCCTACCTATCATTAACTTACGCCTCCCAGTTAGCTTCAGTATCTGTAGAAGGTGCTGCTTATTCTGCCGGGTTACGAGGAATAGGCGGAATCTTTAGCAGTGTTAAAAATGCCGTACAAAATACCGCCCGCTTTGGCATGGGTGCAAGCGGTGCCGGATACAGTCGCGCACCGACCGCTTATAAGGTCGGTAGTGCAATACATCGAACGGCGCGGGCAGTCGCCAATTCAGTAAGGAATCGCGCCGGCAAGTCTTAATTTTTCCATTATTTTTCATTATGCAATTTACTTTGTAGAGGTTTTTACACTTAAAAGAGAGGTTTTTATGCAAAAAATACACAAATTATGCTTATTTTTTGTACTTTTTAATCTGGTCGGTTGTTCGTCAAGTTGGCCGGATGATTTAAAAGGTACATCCTTTGAACCTGTTAATAAAACAATGCAACCGCAAGGAGAACATAAAAAATGACCAATATCGAACAAGACATTCTTGACCAAAATCGGGATTTAGAAGCCAAAAACCAGGAGAATATCGAAAAATCAGAAGCCCGCGCCTGGAAAGTGGCCAGAATATCCTGGCTGATTAGCCTCGTTCTCGGTGCGGTCATTGTCAGTATTTTACCGTTGCGCGAAGTTGTCCCGTTTCTGATTCGTGATAACGGTACGGGTATTCCTGACGTCATTACTCGTTTGGATGTGGAAACGTTGACCACAGATGACGCCATGGATAAACATTTCATCAGTCAATATATCAAAACACGTGAAGGCTATTATTTCAACACCTTGCAACAAGAATATGAACTTACGCAAATGATGAGTAGTGATGAAGTTGCGAAGGATTATCGTAGCATTTATGAAGGTAAGAATGCACGTGACCAAAAATTAGGTAGTAGTAACACCGTTAAACCAGAAATCATTTCTATTGTGTTATCTAAAAAAGAAGTTGGTACGGATGGCCAAGCAAGCAATATTGCAACTGCCCGCGTTCGTTTAATTCAACGTAATTTGTCAACTGGAGAAGAAACGGCAAAAAATATTGTAGTTTCTTTAACTTATGAATATTTACCAGTGAAAAATATGGTTGAAGGGTTCCGCATGGATAACCCGTTAGGATTTATTGTGACACATTACCGGGTAGATAATGAGGCTTAATATGCGCAAATTACTTTGTTTATTGCTTATCGTGTTCGGCACGGAAACTTACGCGGCTAGCACACCGATAAAATCAAAATATGATGACCGAATTCAATCACAAGTTTATAACGCGCTAGATGTGACAAAAGTCTATGCGAAAGATGGATATTCTTCTGTGATCGTTTTTGCTGAAGATGAACGTATTTCATACAAACATACTGGTTTTCAGGACGGTTGGGATATTACTGATAATGCAAATTTTGTGTTGATTAAGCCTTTGGCGGTCAAACAGCAAAGCAGTGAAGGTGAAAGCTATTTTGAACCGACCCCAGGGCAATGGAATACCAACTTATTCATCAACACTAATAAACGGACTTATTCTTTTGATTTGATTCTTGTCCCGGAAAATTCGACTTCCTCTTACCAGGTCAATTTCTCCTATCCGACGGAAAAAGAAAAGCAACAAGTCGCGCAACGTCAAAAAGATAAACGTGATCGTGAACAGCAAGCCATTGAAAAATCCTTGCAAAGTACCAAAACACCGAAAAATTGGGATTACGTAATGAAAGTTAAGGCTGGTAGCGAAACCATTACACCGAACTATGCGTACGATGATGGCATATTTACTTATCTTGGCTTTGCCCCGAATAAAACCTTTCCTGCAGCCTTCTTGTTAGAAGGATCCACGGAAAGTCTGTTAAATACCAATGTTAAACAAGACGGTAATTATCAGGTATTAGTCATCCAAAAAACAGCAGAAAAATTGGTGTTACGTAGCGGTGAAAAAGTGGTCGGCATTTACAATCAAAGTTACGGAAAAACACCGGTAACTTATAACACGACCATTTCACCAAATGTGGCAAGAGACGAACGATAGGAGGCAGAGATGAACGATAACAAAACCATTCAGCCGACGGATGACAAAACGGAAACCGATTATCAACCGGAAGTCAGCAAAATTGCCAAACGCGGTAAAAACCAAAATCTATTTATTTTTCTGATTATTGCACTGCTTGCCGTGGCGTTTTTGGGTTATTCCTTTTTGAATAAAAAGGATACGCAACCGGCACAGGTTAAGGAAAAAGAAGAATTCGGTACGACGGTGCGTTCAAAAACATTTACGGCACCACCGGCAGAAATCCCGGCGATTTTAAATCCGGAGCCACAACCAATTCCTACCGCAACCGCTCCAGTAGAAAATCATAGTACGACAGAGGCGTTAGATATGCCATCCGCCCCCCGTTTAATCAAAGGATTGTCTCCGGGTACTATCGATGGCGAAACGTTACAAGCCGTTTCAGATGTTCAGAATACAGATACAACTGACACGGTAACTAACCAACCACCGGAACCGGCAAAAGGCGATATGTTTGAAGATAACGTCAGCACGTTTAAAGCGGGTAAAGCTCATAAACTCCCGGTTAATGCTAATTTATTGTTGGCAAAAGGCACGTTTATACAATGTTCCTTACGCACAAAACTTGTTTCCACCGTAGCCGGCAATCTAGGCTGCGTTGTGGCAAACGATGTATATAGTGCAAACGGTACGGTATTACTGATTGAAAAAGGCTCTACCGTGTTTGGTGAATTCCGTAACGGTCAGATCCAACAAGGCGAAGAACGTTTATTTGTGGTTTGGAGTGAAATCCGTACACCGAAAAATATCATCATCAACATTAATTCCGGTGCAACGGACGAATTAGGCGGAACCGGTATTCCGGGCTATGTAGATAATCATTTTTGGGAACGTTTCGGTAATGCCATCATGTTAAGCATGATCACCGATTCAACCAGTGCATTATCTACTCAATTAGCCAAACGGGGTACATTTAATCCAACTGATACGGTGCAAGCCGGCTCGGAAATTGCACAAAGTATCCTGGAAAAAACCATTAATATTCCCCCTACGCTTTATAAGAACCAAGGGGATTTAGTGGGGATTTTTGTTGCACGAGATATTGATTTTGGCGATGTGTACGAATTGAAACAGAAATAGGAGGTATAAACCATGGTCATAAATTCTTCCGGAGATGTCTCAATTTCACTCCATGCAAACAAATTATTTGGTGAATTGCTTGAAGATGAAGCTATTACAGAGATTGCGATTAATCGCCCCCGTGAAATTTTCTTTGAAAAAAATGGTGTATGGTATTACCAGGAAGCAGCTCATATCACTTATGATCTCTGTGATTCTTTTGCACGTGCATTAGCAAAATATCGGTCTGATTATATTGGTGATATGAAACCGATTCTTTCTGCGGTACTACCGAACGGCGAACGAACACAGGTTATCACTCCTCCTGCATGCGAACGGGAAACCATCAGTATTACGGTGCGAAAACCCAATAAGTCTTTTTTTGACCTAGACTATTACATCAATAACGGCTTTTTTAGCCGTGTCATCAAGACGGAAAATCGTTTATCAGAAGATGACCAACAATTATTGGAAATTTATCATAAAGGCGATTATGCGGAATTTCTTAAACAAGCGGTTATCTGCGGGAAGAATATTGTGATTGCCGGGGAAACCGGCTCCGGGAAAACCACTTTAATGAAAGCCCTGGTCGATTATATTCCGTTGCATGAACGCCTAGGCACCATCGAAGATACTCCGGAATTATTCTTACGCCAACATAAGAATTATTTCCACTTATTCTATCCAAGTGAAGCGAAAAACGGCGATTTAATCACAGCAGCCTCTTTACTGAAATCCTGCTTACGGATGAAGCCCGATCGTATTCTGCTTGCGGAATTACGCGGAGGGGAAACCTATGATTTTATCAATGTTGTTTCTTCCGGGCATAACGGCTCGATTACCTCTTGTCACGCCGGTTCGGTTGCTGAAACTTGGGAACGGCTTATCTTAATGACCTTGCAAAACGACCAGGGACGCACCCTCTCTTATGATGTGATCCGTCGTTTATTGCAACAAACCATAGATATTATCGTGCATGTTACAAATAGCCACGAATACGGCAGACATATGACGGAAATCTATTTTGATCCGCAAGCCAAACTGAACTCTCTCAAGGTGGATTAACTATGAAAAAAGCCAATATTGCATTATTCCTGTTTGTCACTTTGATCCCGACGTATTTTCTAAGTGGGCTTTTACTTCTACTGGCAAATAAAATTCGTCTAATCGAAGCATTTAAGCGCTACTACCCTACTCTAACGCTAGATGCCATTTGGGGTAATTATCCGAAAATATGGCAATCTCTCCTTATTAGTTTTGTAGTGAGCTTACTAATCATGCTGAAGTTATTCTATCAACCTAAAAAATCCCTTTATGGTAACGCTGAATTTGCCACAAAATCAGAAGTACAAAAAATGGGTTTATTGGAAGAAAAAAACGGGATTATCGTCGGCAAACTTGGTAATAAACTGCTTCGCTTTATCGGTGCGCAATTTGTTTCACTGGCAGCGCCGACACGGGGAGGTAAAGGCGTAGGGATTGTTATTCCAAACTTACTGGCATGGGAACAATCTGTGGTTGTGAAAGACATTAAAAACGAATGCTATCGTATCACCAGTAAATATCGACAAAAAATATTAGGGCAAAAAGTCTATCGCTTTGCCCCGTTTGACCGTAATACGCACCGATTTAATCCATTGGATTGTATTGATATGCGCGACCGAGCACGCGCCGAACTCGATTTAAAAAATCAGGCAATGGGCTTATATCCGCTTACCGGCGACCCGGATAAAGACTTTTGGCAGCACCAGGCACAAAATCTTTTTGTGGCAACCACTTTTTTACTGTGGGATATGCGTCAAAAAAGCCTTACCGATATGACACTGACCTACGCCAATCTATTACGCTTACATGCCGGTTTTGATGAAACGCAAGAAGACGGTTCGATAGAACATATCAATTTTGCGCAACACGCGCGTTTATGCGTTCAATCCGGCATTGCTCACCCAACAACTGCCGATAAACTTAATATTTATTTAATGGCGTGCGAATCCGGTAAAACAAAAAGTAGTATCGATTCAACCTTTATTAGCCCATTAACCATTTTTCAAAATGAAATTGTTGAACACGCTACCTCTGCCAGTGATTTTGATTTACGCGCTTTACGCCGGGAAAAAATCACGATTTATTTCCACATTTCGGCAAATGATTTAATCCTGGCTCCGCAAGTCGCTAATCTGTTTATGAGCATGGTTATTGCTAACAATATTGACGAACTACCGGAAACCAACCCAACATTAAAATATCAGTTATTACTACTAATGGATGAGTTTACTGCCGTCGGTATGTTGAGCATTATCAATAAATCGGTAGGGTTTATCGCCGGTTATGGTTTACGTTTATTGATTATTTACCAATCACAAGGGCAGCTCCGCGCCGATAAACCGAATGGTTACGGCAAAGATGGTGCTAAAGCTATCCTGGATAATATTGCCTGTAAAATTCTGTATGCTCCCGACAACCAGGAGGACGCAGAAGAATATTCTAAAGTGTTAGGTAATCGCACTGTAGATAAATTAAGTCACAGTCGAGGTAAAACATCCAGTCACAGTATCACCGACCATGGGCGACCGTTGCTTTTACCGCAGGAGTTTAGATTAATCGGTGAATTTAAAGAGGTGGTGATGTTAAATAACAGCAAACCGATTCTATGTAATAAGGCGGTGTATTACAACGATCCTTATTTTATAGACAAACTCAAAGCGGTATCTCCACAATTACGCGCATTAGGTAAAAAGTTACCGACGAAAGAACAATTGGAAAAAGCCATGTTCAGTGGCGAGCTGTCAGCCCAATTAATTTAATCCACAAAAACTGTGAATAACCAGGAGGATAATATGAAAAAATTTTTAGTTATGAATACGTTAATCCCTGTTTGCTTTTTAAGCGCATGCAGCTCATCACCACCGGAACCTCC